>NZ_CM001399.1 GCF_000241055.1 Oenococcus kitaharae DSM 17330 | reverse complement strand
TTGCGCTACATTTTTAACTTTTCTAACACTTTCAAAAATGAGCGACAGTAAAATCAACACCGCAGCAATTCCGATCGATATATTAGACACCAAGCCATGAAATAGCGCCAGGCCAGCAAACCCAACGATTAGAGCCAGCACGAAACAGACGTTTTCTTTTTTCATAAATTAACCTCTTTTCTATATTTATTTATATTGTGAATTTTTTCATAATCTTATGATTCATTTCTGAGCTCCCTTCCTGCTGACATATTCGGCAACTAAGCAAATAATTGCGATAAGAGAGGTTGCTAAAGTTAGAGTCAAGAAAATGTTTAAAGAAACCCATGCATTGAAATAAGTCCACTCCCAGTGTGTGGTAAAGCCCAGTAGCAAGCTGAGCACAATTGACGTTGAGATATAGGCACTGGCAAAATAAATTTGAAGAAACCTCATAATAATGCCCCCTCCAAAGCCTTTGGCTTAACCGGATTAGTGGAAACGTCAGCAATAAGCATGGCGTGATCAGGGAAGCCAACAACGTTCTTGCGATAACGGCGATCACCAGTAAAACTCCAGTCGTAGATAATTTTTTTCACTTGGTCACGGTATGAACTGACTAAGTGATCTAATCTCAAAGCACCGCAGGACGACGCATCAAGGGGCGTAATTAAGGCTAAGTCATGATCATTTAATTCCTGACGAAGTAATGGATAAGAATAGAACTGCCGAGCTCGACCAGCGTAAGAATCAACAGAGTCCGAATCCTTATATGGCGCATTATTGAAGTCTCCCATTGCGAAGAGACTACCAACATCGCTCCCCTTAAGCTCTAGAATTAAGACAGCTAATTGTTCCATTCTCCGTTTAAAATCGTTGTTATAGTCGGCCTCGCCATGCTCACGACCCACCTGGATACGAACACCGGCAAGAGTAAAATTCTGTGATGCATCTTTCCTATTTTTGACCTGGATTAGATGAAAATTTGGGTTCGATTCTGATGGAACTAAATCAATTTCCCTTGTGATTTCAAAGCAATCCTTCTTAACAGCTAGGAGCACCCCATTTGGTTGCCCTGCGTTGTCTTCAGAAATAACAAATCCCTGTTCTTGCAGAAGACTTGTCAAGTATTGATTTCTGATATATTCCGTAAAGACAAGCCCGTCAGGGCTAATCCTTGCGACACTATCACCAATCAACTCAACAGCTAGATCGCTATTGCCTTTCGTACGTCCGTTCAGATTCCATTCAAGTAATTTCATTTTGCGTTCTCTTTGTTTTATTTTGTCACCATCTTGATGACAAAATCAGTATAACACGTCTTCGGATTATTGGCATCAAAATGGTGACATTTAAAAAAATAAAAAAATAAAAGGACATAATCGGACCATATGCTCTTTTACTATATTAATTAGATTTTTGTTCGCCTCTTAGCTTCAGAAGACCAGCCTTAACAATGAGACGAATACAATACCCTGTAGTCACCCAATTTACAGAGAAAGGGCCGGGCAAGTCTTGCTTCATTTTATCTATACCTTTCAAAACATCATCACTTAAATCAAGAGTTGTACGACTCTCCTCAGTCTTCTCTATCCCATTGAAATCACCTAAAGGAAATTTTTCGTCTCTTATTTTCTTCCAAGATTCACCATCTTTTAAATTTGATTTTGTATCGATAAATGCTTTAGAAACAACATAACCTTGATTGAGCTTCAACCCATTAAATTCATTTTCATAATTTTTTTTTAAAATCTTTATACCCTTTAATGTATCAATTGACAATCTTACTGTCTGCCTCATTACAGGCCTCCTTTCTTTTTCTAATCATTCTGACGTAATCAATTCAGTGGTTACTTCGCCAGCATTGCCCATGGTATAAGGTTTACCAATCAGCAGTCCATAGACTTGTGGATTTGGGTCGAAACGACCAGACTCTTTTTTCTGGTTTAACTCTTTAGTACAACCTAGCTTTTTTAAAATGTAATAACCAATGGCTGCACTACGGCTTTTTCCTTCTTCACAATGAATAACAAAATACTTGTCCTGATACTTATCAACAAAATCATCAACCAATCTCTTATCTTTTTCAGAGAACATATTACTGCCAGTACCATAGCTTCGATTAATCTGGTCTTCGAACAGAGTGCGCTCATCAAAGAAAGCCATCGAAAGGCTATCTAAGTAATATTGTGAAGCACTATCTTTCAATGGTGCTCGTTTATCGCCAATACGGATAGCAACCACCTGCTCTTTTGGCAGGTCCGGTACATAAGTTAGAAAACTTGCACGGCTTAAAATTGTGACTTTCTGCATAATAAGTTCTCCTATCGCCCCTTCAATGATTGTCAGCACCAAATAGTCTTTTGAAAAATCCGAGACTTTTTTTATTTGTTTTTTCTGCTACAAGTGCTGGTTTTTTATCGCTTAAATTCAGTTTTTGAGATTGATCCAACAAGGTATGAAGTTCTTCTATTTGCTTATCTTTGTTAGAAAGCTGACCGTCCTTAACTTTAAGCTGTTCGTGCAAGACATCTAACTGTTCTATTAGTGCACTAATAGTGCGCTGATTAGCGCTTTTTAGCGTGCTATTAGATTGTTGAGTATGTTGGCCATCACCGACTGAAATTTTAGTCATATTGGCTTTAACGCCATATTTTTTATTCAAATAGGCTAGTGCGCTATCGTCATATTTCAGTGCACTATTTAGTGTACTAGTTGGTGTACTAACTGCACTAATATTAGCGTGTTTTAGTGCGCTTCTAATCGCTGTCTTAGACTTACTGAAATGATCCGCCAGCTCTTTGATTGTATGACTTTTATCGTTCATGCTCTATTTACTATCTATCTTAGCAATGGTTCATCATTTTTACCGATTTTAGTTAGCGGAATAGTACGCTCACTAAGTTTTTTCTTTGCTGACTTTTGTTTTTCGGCAGTTTGATTCAACAATTCTAACTGCACAAAATCCTTTTTAGAAGTGTTACGCTTCAAATAATCTTCATTGAACTTTTCAGCATTCCATGAGAATTCAATCCCGATCACTGGATTTCCTCGTTTGCGAGAGGTCTTTTTTTTATACGTGAAGCCTGGAATCGCCGTTTGTAACTGCTTGAGTGTTCTTTTGCCAAAAACTCTTTGAAAGGCTTTCCCCGTACTAAAGGAATCTGGAACCATAAGCTTCTGCCTAAATATTTCTATGCTCCAATAAAGATAGCCTTGGGTCCGAAACTGCTTAATATTTCTAAAGAGCTCCTTACCATAGCTCGTTGAAATATACACTAGATCATCTAACATAAATGTCGTGAAATTATCAAACAAGAGATTAAATAACTGCCAAAAATCAGCAGAGACAGCAATGAGAGCTGTCTGTTTTTCTTTATTAATCGAATATCTGGAAAAGACAACAAATCTGCTAATAATATTTCCATCATCGCTGGTTCTGTTAAATTTCAGATTAATAATTTTGTCATACATATTAATCAGTGTCTTAACAAATAATTCTTCTCTTTGACTTTTATCCCAACGAATCAGCGACTTAATCTGATCAAAAGAGAGCGTTAATTCTCTTGCACCTTGATCCTTAATCTGAGAAACGATGGCAAATAAAGTATCGTATTCGCTTGCTGTCAGCTGACGAAAGCTAACCTTATTCATCTCATTAGCATATTTGACTATCTTATCCATATACTTTATTTTATACCCAATTTAATTAAACGGGTATCATATGCGTATTTTTGGGTATCATATGCGTATTTTTGGGTATCATATGCGTATTTTTGGGTATCATATGCGTATTTTTGGGTATCATAAGGTCGAAAAAACGTAGTAATAGCAAGGCTTACGAGACACTATAAAACACTTTATAAAACAGCTGATAAAACACTTATTACTGAAAACGAATCATATTCTTTTTCAAGAATTAAAAAGTGATCTAAGCAATTTAATTAATTAGACGTATGGAATAGTCAATCAAATAAAAAACTCCTGTAAGCTCATTTTTTGGCTTAATTAGCCTGTTTAGTCAGTAACTCAATCCAATCACTATTGGCCGCCAGTATCTGAGAAATCAAAACCACTGATGACTCTACGATTTCATAGATGACAATATACTTGCCAGCAATCAGTCCATAAGTCTTATAAGGCGGTCTTAACTGAACGCCAATCTTTTGATCAATATCCAAACCCGCTTCTGGAAAAACATTTAAACGGTCAATCGCTAAAATAAGCTGGCCAACCGTTTTCTGAGCTGTTTCTTTGGAACGGCTTAAATTTAAGGTATAAGCATAAATCTGATCAATTTTGTCAGATACTTCAATAGCATATTTGATTTCGTAGTGCTTAGAGACCATAGCGTGCTTTCATCTCTTCTTGACTGACGACATGGCCAGCTTCATAACTGGCAAAACTTTTGTCAATCTGGGACTTGAGATCTGTAATCATCTGTTCTCTTTTTTTATCTGTTTTGGTTTTAAAGGGAATCACTCCAGTCTGAGCAACATGCTCTAAAAATTCATTCATCACTTCAGTTAAGTTCAGATCTTGTTCAGCAAAAACTTTCCGAGCTTTTTTGACTAAAGCAGTATTGGACTTAAAGCTTACTTGACGACGATCCTTTTCTTTTTCTAAAGTTGCCATAATAACTTCCTTTCTTGTTTTTTATTTAACTACATCATACTATCTTTACATTAAATTAAAAAAATATACGGTGCATGCTTTGAATCACGTATTATTCGGATCACTAGATTCTTTATCCAAAATCAATTTGATCCAACAACGTTTCTTGACTAGCTTGATCCAAACCTAGATAAGCCAAGGTCATGGCTTCACTGGAATGATTGAGTAAATGCATGACTAGCCCGATATTGTAATTAGACTGTGTATATACACGGTAAGCGCCTGTTTTGCGCATTGTATGAGTTCCTAAGTAATTAATTCCCAACAAATCGCCGACTTTAGCCATGATTTTGTAAAATTGCTTCTCAGTAATATGGCGGTCTGGGTGCTGAAGTGAAGGAAATAGCCATTCAGAAACTAGGTGATTTTCTTGGAGCCAAGTTTGATAAGCCAACAAATCAGTTTGCACTGGTTTTAAATAGAGCAAATTAGCTTTTCCTGTTTTCTTGTCATGGATAAACGCATTCTGACGTACAGTCGCATTTTTATTAAAGACATCGACCCAACGTAATCTCATGACATCACTGACTCGTAATAAAGTTGCTTTTCCGACTTGAAAAATGGTGTAGTTGCGTCGGCCAGCTTGAAAATTATTCAGCAACGTATCTTGAACTTCTTTTAAGATATTGGAATCCTTAATCGGTAAAACAATTTGTCGCATAAACGTAACCTCCGAGCTTCGAATAGCGGGCTATAATCACATTTTTAAATTAAATAGCCCCTGATATTTCCATTGTAGATATCAGGGGCTTCTATGACAACTTTTTTGAGGGTCTATTTATCAATTATAGACCCTATCCTCTATATTGAGATTTTCAAATGATCGATTCGAAAGAAGTTTTTTGACAGCCTCTTGATTGGCTTGATGGATCGGGATTTTGAAGTAATGCACCGGATTACTGATCAATTCATGTTTGAAAAAGACTTTCGAATCATATTCCGTTTCAAATGCAACTAAAGATGGATCAACAACTAAGGGCTTGCCAGAAAGATATCTAAATTCAATCGGTGATTTCAAATTATTTGAATGCAGGTATGATTTTTTACCAAGAGATTCAAGTAATTCTTGTCCGATCCCTTTCTCCATGTATTTCACACAGTAGCGACCCGCATTAGCCACATCATCAAGCTCGTTGAGTTTGTTAATTCTCACAGCACCTTGTTTCCAGATTCTTGAAAGTTCTTTATGCGGGACAAATGGTACATCGAAGAATAAACAGTGTGCATGCCAACTTCCCCGCTTCTGTCTTTCAAGACAAGCCACGTATTTTAACTGTGCTGTTTTAGTTTGAAAAACCCAATAGTTATAGCGCTTTACAAACTGCATGAAGAGCTTATTGAACTGATCTCGATCTTGAATGTTCTCTTTAGTCGTTAACGTGATAAAACTTGTTTTCAAATCAAAGTTGGTATCGATCAATCTTAGCAGCCGCCATTTCGCTTCTTGACGGTGTTTTTTTAATCTGCTGAGTTGTTTCTGCTTTTCAGTTGGCGTGAGCTCTTCAAAAGATTTTCGTTTGGCTGATTTTTTCTCCTTCTGACTAACCAACTCATTTTGCGATACAGGCTTGTCATACTTCCAAATTTCTACATAAGAGCTAGTTTTTGCAACCTTTGTATCAAACATTTATTAGCTCCTAATAATCTTGAAAACCGCAAAAGTTTGTGAAATTTTTACTTTTTAGGCAAGAACTTTCTCATAACGTTGGTCTATATAATAAATAAACTAAGGAAGAAATTTGCGTTTCTTCCTGAACTACTAAAATGCAACTGGCTTTAGGAACGGCTCCGCCCTGCTTTTGTCTCCGACAAAAGCTCCTTTAAAACCAGTTGCATTAAGTAGTTCGGTATCTATTTTTATTTTTTAGGCAGAACGTCCGTGCAGTTGAACCACAAAGCCCCGTTATATTGCCCCATGTTCAAATCTTTAAGCTCAACAGGCGTTGTCTTTGCCTTGGCTAGCTGTTCAACCGATACCGTGGGTGCTAAGGTCTTGACCTTGACTGGGATCATTTCAAAATAGAAAGGCGATTCTTGCGATTGAATAGATACATTCAATCTGTAGGCCGTTAATTTGCCAGTTTCGTGGTCATTTACTTCTTCGTACGCTCCTACTGCAAGAAAGTTATTCCCCAACTTGCTAGTATCTAAAAAGTCTTCTAAACGCATAATTTTTACCTCTTTTGCTGTCTGACAGCTTTTTTGTTTTTATTTTTTTAAAACCTTGCAATGCCCTTTCACACCAGCTCAAAAAGCAAGCTGATATTAAAGGGCATTTTTGTTACTAGCTAGATCCTCGCTAGAATTGGTGAGATCACACAACTTTTTGATCTCGTCAAGAAAATTAAACTTTTTCATATCCATAAAGGGCGCTTCCCAGTACTCAGCTTCTTGTTTACCAGTACCGTCGATATAAATTAGGCCGGATCCTTTTACGCTTGTCTGAGGAATGACTTCCGGAATATGCCCGCCAAATACCATGCGATAACCCTCTGATGAATTGGCACCTAGCGCAATTCGGCAGCCTAAATTATCGCGAAGCTCGGTTGGGAGGGTGTTACTATTCATCTGCTGGGCGCTGAAAAGAAGGAAACAGCCTGCCTGACGGCCTAGCAAGACAATCTGAGTTAAGTTATTCATGACCTCTTGAATAGTTGAACGGGCTTCCTTGGTTGCCCCCATTGCCTGAAAACCAGCAAGCTCGTCAAAGAGGAGCCATACGGATCGATAATTGTGCCCTTGGAAATTAGAACCATATTTAAAGTTCTCAGGTGCGTTCATTTCGTCGTAGCGCCGTTGCATTTCTTCAACAACTAAACGAGTCGCCTTGGCTATTTCATTTAAGGATGTGGCAACATGGCCATCAGGCAAATATGATTTGAGAGCTGACAAGTCACTGTGTTTCGGGTCCACGACATATAAATCAGATTTTCGTTTGAGCAATTCCAAAACTAAAAATGAAATGAACACAGATTTTCCCGAACCAGTACCTCCAGAGACGAGGATATGCGGAGCCTTTGCTGGATTGTAAACCATGCCATAGCCAAGATTAATGGCTAAAGCTAAATCATCGGTCAATTCCGAAGCTTGAGGGTTATACACAAGACGTTCTGGTTTCTTAAGCTGGAAATAATAATCTACTGATTGTTCATTTACTATTTTTGACTTTAACGGCAGGTTCAAGGTAGCCATAAGGGGCTTATCTAGAGCCTCTACTTTGGCTAACTCAGGCGTGTAATCTTTGAAAATACGAAAATGAAAAAGGTTTTCTTCGATCCGATACATAAATTTGGAGTGAGCTAATCCTTGTTCATAGGCCATTGTCAGCAAATCGGCTTCATAACTGAATTTAAAGCGGAAGAACAAGCGCAGTTTATGGAAATACTTAATATCCTTAAATAGCAACCAGAAACCAAAGAGCAAACCAATAAGGCGAATCAGCAAGGGAAACGAGAACAAAAACGGAACCTGAAAAATTAAAATTAATAAATTTACTAGTCCTTGCAACCTTAATAAATCATTTTTGTAATACAAGAACTCTAACGACGAATCCAGAGACAAGGTCAAGGGCTCCCCTTGTTTTTTCTGGTGATATTCCCGAAATAATTGCAACCAAGCGAACATCAACAGTACCTACTTCTGTTCTCGGTGATGAATTAG